>NZ_JACHLY010000003.1 GCF_014204715.1 Streptomonospora salina | reverse complement strand
TTTTCGCGCTACTTTTCGCGTCAGCTGTATGCGTGGTCAATACTAGCCGCAGTTGCGGGAACCCGTAATCCCATGTACCCGACGCGACCTCCAGCAGACTGGCCGGGCGTGTCGCTACCCCACCTCACCAGCAGTGATACACGTATCACGCGTGCTACGTCGCACACGTATCACGCGTGCGAGGGGTGCGAGGTCTAGGCTTCCCGCATGGACGTCTACGACCTGATCAACCAGAAGGGCGGGGTCGGCAAGACCGCGAACACCATCGGTCTGGGCGGCGCGCTCGCCGAGGCCGGCGAACGCGTGCTGCTGGTCGACCTCGACCCCCAAGGCCACCTGACCGAAGCCCTGGGCGTGGCGGAGTCGCCGGACGAGGCGACGCTGAAGATGGCGATGCTGGGCGAGTGGTCGGGCGACGTGCGCGAGCTGGTCGCCCAGTACCGGCCCCGCCTGCACGTCGTCCCGACCAACCTGGACGCGTTCCTGCTGGACCGGGGCCTGTACATGTCGACCGGGCGCGAACACCGCCTGGCCCGGCTGCTGGAGACGCTGGAGGACGACTACGACGTCTGCCTCATCGACTGCCCCCCGTCGCTGGGCGCCTCCACCGACGCGGCGCTGATGGCCGGGCGCCGGCGGCCGGGCCGCGGGGGCGGGCTGATCGTGCCCGTGGAAGCCGAAGACTCCTCCATCCGCGCGCTGCGGCTGCTGCTGCGCCAGGTCGGCACGCTCGGCCACGTGATGGGAGTCGACCTGGACGTGGTGGGCCTGGTGCCCAGCCGCGTCGACACCCGCGACGGCGCCGTGGTCACCAGCACCCTGGAGGCCTTCCGCAACCTGGGCGAGCCGCCGGTGATCGCCGAGATCAAGAAGCGCAAGGAGATCCGCGAAGCCTGGCGCGCGCGACTTCCGGTCACCGAGTACGCCCCCGACTCCGAGGCCGCCGGGTGGTACCGCGACCTCGCCAAGGCGGTGCGGCGATGAGCGCGGCCCGCAAGAAGCCGGCGCCGCCGGACATGGGCGGAGTGGCCGACGACTGGAACCGCCTGGCCACCATGCGCCAGCAGGAGCACGCGACCCCCGCCGAGCCCGCCCCGGCGGCCCCGGCGCAGCCGGCGTCGGCGCCGCAGGCGGAGCCGGAGAAGACCCGGCGCAGCTGGTACGTGGACAAGGCGGCCGCCGAGGCGTTCCAGGCCGCCGTGGACGACATCCACCACGCCACCCGCGCGCCCAAGCACGAGGTCGCCAGCCGCCTGCTGCGCGCCGCGGCCGAGCACGCCGACGGGGTCTCCGACGCCATCAAGCACGAATATCACGCGTGATACTCGTGCTACCCGTGCGACGTCGCACTTGTGCGACGGGGACCACGCCCCGCTTGTCAGCGACGGTCGAACAGGGCGTCGCTAGGGGCCGTCGCACCCGTCGCACGGGTGATACGTCCTTCGCGTATCACCCGTGCGACGGGTATCACGCGAGTTCAGCCGGTCGAGACGGTCTGCGCTGGGGCGCGGGCGCGCGCAGAGATCGCGGCCTCGTGGACGGGCCACGGGGCGTCCGGCGTCTGCACCAGGAGGCATTCGCGGGAGTCGGCGTCGAGACTGCGGTGGAAGCCGTAGCCCTGCGCGCGGAGGAGTTCGCCCAGGGCGGTGTGCATGGCGGCCGTGCGCGCTTCGTTGGCGGCGCGCCTGCCGCGTCGGCCGCGGCCGGGCAACTGCCAGCGGATGCGCACGGTGTACTCGCCGACCGGCGTGGCGTCGTAGCCGGGCCCTGCCTGTGCAGCGTCCTGGAGGCCGGCGGATTTGAACACCGCGCAGATGCCCTCCAGTAGGGCGTCGAGTTCGTAGCGAGGCATGAGGCGACCGTAGCGGGAGCCCGGGCCGGTGTTCCGCAGAACGCGGGATCCGACGCTCGTATCACGCGTGCGATGCGTATCACTTCTGCTCTGGGATTCGGCCCGACACACGAAGGCGCCCCCGGCCATCCGGCCGGGGGCGCCGCGGGGGGTGGTCGTCGGTCAGGCGGTCACGGGGTGGGAAGGACGTCGTCCAGCCCGGCCCGGGCCAGCAGGCGGCCGGCCTCGTCCTCGATGTCGCGCGCGGTGGCGCGCTGGAGACGGTCCTGGCGCCAGGCGTCGATGACGGAGCTCAGCGCGACGCCCAGCGCCGCACTCGCCCCGATCTGGGGCCATGTGGCGCCGGTGGCCGCCGCCAGGGCGGCCAGGACCGCGGCCGCGGTCAGCAGACGCGTCGTGGCGTAGCGGGAAGTGCACAGCACCCGGGCCCAGGCGCCCCACCACCCCGGGCGCGCGGTCACGCGGGCCAGGCTCTGGGCGGGCAGCGCCCCGCGGGCGTGCAACACCTCGCCGGCGACGTCGCGGGCGGTGGCCGCCGCCTGGTCGCGCTGGTCCGGGGGAACGTGCGGCAGCGCGGGGTCGATCAGCACCTCGGGGGTGCCGATGCGGTCGGCTTCGGGGGCCTGGGCGGTCAGCAGGTCGCTCAGCGGTACGGACATCAGCGGCATCCTCCGGGCTGGGTGTGGTAGTTCTTCTCGCCCCGGTCGGCGGCGTCGTAGGACAGGCCGCAGCGGGGGCAGTGGGTGATCAGGACCTCGAAGGCGGCCGCGGCCGCGCGCAGCATGCGCAGCACGGCGGTCACCCCCGCACGTGGGTCGGGGTGACCTGGCAAATCCAGCCGCCCACCGCGCCGATGCCGCCGCCGGGCAGCATCGGCTGACCGCAGCAGGTGGGGGCGGCGTGGACGACGGCCAGGCGGCGCAGGTGCGCAACGATGCGAGACACTGGGACATGCACCTCTTTCTGGTGTTGGCCCCGGTCGGGCGTCCTGGCAGATGTGCCGACCGGGGTCGTTTTCGTGTCGGACCGTGCGGTCCCCCCACCGCCCCGCTTCGGCGTGGGCGGCAGAGGCGCCGGCGGTCAGCCGGTGTGCTCGCGGGTGCGGGCCCACCGGGAGGCGGCCTCGGCCGCGGCCAGCAGCAGCACACCCGCGCCCGTCAGTGCCAGAGCCAGGGGAGCGGGGGAGGCGATGACCAGCGCGCAGGGCACGATCCACACGAAGTGGAAGGCCTGGTCCAGCGGCTCGGCGCCGCCGTTGCCGTAGTAGCCGCTCTTGTGGGCGATCGGGTCGGTGGCCAGCACCAGGCCGCGCAGCGTGAAGCGGCGGTCGGCCCACCAGTGGGAGGCGGCGTTGAGCCCCAGCCCCAGCAGCAGGGCCAGAGGCGAGACCCCGGTGCCGGTGGCCGCGAGCACCAGGGCCAGCATGGCGAGCTGGGCCAGCGTCAGCGTGGCGACGTGGCCGGTACATGCGGCCCGGCCCGCATGCGTGCACGCCCCCTTCGTGACGGCCTGGTGGTCGGTTTGGAGCCAGCGGTCGCCCGCGTGGTGGCCGGCCACCAGCGCGACGGCGGCGAGAACGGCGGTGAGGGCATCGGCGTAGGGCATGACGAGATCACCTTTCGGCGGGTGCGGGTGCGTGGAGATGGGGGACCCGGGGGAGTCGCCACACCCCCCGGGACGGCCTCCCAGACGGAGCGGACCGGGGGGTGTGGCGACTCCCCCAACCCCCCCAACCCCTCCCCCGTTTCGCAGGTCACAGGGTTGGGTGAGGGGGTTGGGGGACCCATCCGCCGGATGGGGGGGTCGGGGGAGTCGACCCCCCGAGCTCCCTCCGGCGGTTCTCAGGCCGGCGGGGCGCTCTGGCGCCGGGCGGCCGCGGCCAGGTCCTCGCGGGCGTAGCCGCGGGCGGTCCGCCCGCCGCGGTTGAACTTGTTGGGCAGCGTGGACACGCCGTAGCCGTTCAGGTCGGCGGCCAGCGCCCACGAGCTGGCATAGCCCAGCGCGGCGGCCAGGTCCTCGGAGTGGATGCGGTCGTCGCCGGCCTCCTCCAGCACCGCCAGGGCGCGCCCCAGCACATCGGGCTCGCCGTCCTCGGCCGGTCCGGTGCGGTCGGGCAGGCTCCACTGCTCGGGCGCGGCGATCACCGCGGCACCGCCGCCGACCTCCTCCAGCTCCCCTTCCTCGTCGTCGTCTTCGCGCAGCCAGTCCTGGGCGCTCATGGGCACCGAGCGCAGGTGGCCGCGCCCGGACCCGGCCCCGGCGGGCACGCCCCGCTCCTGGCGGTCGTGCTCGGTGGCCTCTGCGGCGGCCGGTGCCCCGTCGCCGAAGGTGGCGGCCATGCGCTCGTAGCGCCGGGCGTAGGCGGCCCCGGCCGCCCGGACCGAGGCCGCGTCCAGCTCCGGGCGCCGGGCCGCGATGGTCAGGGCGAGTTCGCCGATGCGGCGCGGGGTGAGCTGGAAGCACCGGAACGGGCGGATGGGCCCGCCGTCGGTGAGGAACCCGGTGCCCGGCCCCGCCAGGTCGTCGCTGGAGAGGTTCTTCCACCCCAGCAGGTAGGCGATCTCCTCGTCGTCGGACCCGGCCATCGCCCCCCGGCACACCGCCTGCTTCTTGATGGCCGGGGCCAGGGTGTCGGCGGTGGCGCGCAGCGAGGACAGCACCGGGGTGACCGCACTGTCGCGGGCGATGTCCTGCAGCTCCTCCAACC
The DNA here is from genome assembly GCF_014204715.1 of Streptomonospora salina. Classification (NCBI taxonomy): domain Bacteria; kingdom Bacillati; phylum Actinomycetota; class Actinomycetes; order Streptosporangiales; family Nocardiopsidaceae; genus Streptomonospora; species Streptomonospora salina. Next base: position 24,427 of record NZ_JACHLY010000003.1, on the reverse strand, counting down.
CCTTGCGGACCTTGGCCAGCGTGCCCTTGGTGTTGGTGGGGTTGAGCAGCGTCTTTCCCTCGTCGGCGATCAGCACGATCTCGGGCAGGTCCTCGCCGATGGGCAACAGGCTGCTGTCGGCGGCCAGCTTCTTGTCGAACGCCGATTCCTTGCGGCCGCGGGAGATCTCCAGCGCCGCCTGCACCATGGCCAGCGCGTCATCGGGTGTGCAGGCCGCCCAGTCCAGGGCCGGGCGCTCGGACTCGCCGCGCAGCCACGGCTCCAGCCACGCCCGGCTCAGCCCGCCGCCGGTCAGGTCGATGTGCCAGATCAGCGCGTCGGTGCACCGGCCCACCCCGGCCGTGGACACGTTGAGCAGGGTGGTCTTGCCCGAGCCCTTCTGCCCGGCGAACAGCGCGGAGTGCTCGCGCCACGACACCTGGGCGGGGCTGGAGTCGCGGTGCTCGCCCAGCACCACCGGGTCCAGGATCGAGCGGGGCCCGAAGTCGCCCGGGTAGTCGATCGATTCGCGCATCCGGTCGGTGGTGGCCACGTGCAGCACCACGCTGCCGCGGTGCGGGCCCCGGTCGATCTCCACGCCGCAGCCCTCGGGCAGGCGGGCGTCGCCCGACAGCGCGTCGGCGTAGGGACCCAGCACCTTGCGGGTCATGCCCCCGGGCGGGGTCACGGTCAGCGAGTAGCCCGCCCCGGTCGCCCAGTGCCGCACGTCCTCGACCGCGAAGGGCCTGCGGCGGGTGATGCGCCCCAGTCGCTCCTCCCACTCGCGCTCCAGCCGGGCTTGGGAGCCCAGCACCAGAGCGGTACCGCCGGTCGTCGCCGCGGCCTCGCCGCGGGAGCGGGCGGCGAACACTCTGGACAGGCCGCCGCTGACCGCCGCACCCACGCCCAGGGTGAGCAGGGTGTTGACATCCCAGGGGGTGTGCACCAGGCACCAGGTCAGCCAGGACCCGGCCCCGGCCCACCGGGCGAGGTTGAACACGTGGCCACCGGGGGTGGCCTCGGAGTGGGCTCCCACCGCCACCGAGGTCGCGGCCCCGGCGACCGCCCCGGCCGCCCCCCAGAAGGGGGCGATGTCCAGGGCGGTGCCGGCGGCCGCGGCGGCGGTGAGCCCCAGGGCGGCCACCGTCGTGCTCGACGCGGCTCCGCCCCCGGTCAGCGACCAGTCCACGCTGGTGGTGTGGGTGCGCTGGGTGCGGTGGGTGCCCACCGGACTCTCCTCTCACTCGATCGTGCAGGTCAGCGGATGTCTCAGACGTTCCAGGCCTGCTCGTTGGGCCGCGGCGCGTCGTTGCGGCGGATCTCCTCGGCGTGGACCTGCTCGAACAGCGGCGCGATCTCCGCGGCGGCCGTGCCCGCCTGCGCGAAGGCCTGGAACAGCTGGAACATGGCCTCGGTGACGCGGGGGTCGATGGGGTAGTTGTCGGCCAGCTGCATCACGTAGCGGCGGTAGGCCAGCGCGATGTTCTCCGAGATCTGGGGGAGCTGGCGCAGCTCCTGGCGCACCGACCACATGTCCTCGGGCACGTAGGAGGTGACGGCGGTGTTCAGGTCGGCGGTGCTGGCGACCAGCGGGTTCGTGGACACGTGAGCGCTCCTGTCCTTCGGTGCGGATTCGGTCGGGGCCCCCGTGCGGGGGCCGGGGCCGGCAGAGGGTCCTGCCGACGGTCCGGGCTGGGCCGACCCGCTCGGGTCGGTCCGCTCGTGGCGGGGCCCGGGGCCCGGATCGGGCCCGGGATCGGGGTCACCGGCGGCCTGTTCGCCGCCGGGCTGCTCGGTGTGGGGTGCGGGACCGGAGTCGGCGGCCTGCGCCTGGCCCTCGTGCTGGGCACCCGGCCCGCGGCGGCGCCACCGCAGGCGGGCGGCCAGCGGCGCCAGGCGCGCGACCACGCCCACCAGCACCCGCACACCGCGGGTGCGCCGGGCGCGTGCGGCCGCGGCCGCGATGCGGCGCCCGGCCGACGTGCGGGCCAGGCGGCGCCCGCCGCGGGCGGCCGCCGCACCGCCGGCGCGCAGACCCCGGCCCGCGGCGGCCGCGCCGGTGCGCAGCCCGCGCGAGAGGCGCCCGCCCGTGGCGGCATCCACGCGCCGCGCCGCAGCGCCCGCGCGCGCCCGGGCGGCCTTGGCGGCCTGGCGCATCCCCCGCGCCCCGCCCGCCCCCGAGCGGGAGCGGGCCGTGTGGGGCCCGTCGGCGGTGGCGTGCTCGGTCCCGCCCCGGCGGCGCCCGCCGGAACGGCCCCCCTTCGCAGCGGACCCCGCACCGCCGCCCTTGGCGCCGCCGCCGGTGCGGGAAGCGAACCCGCGCGCGGCACCCGCGGCCTTCCCGAGCGGCCCGCCACGGCCCTTGGCGCCGCCGGTGCGGCCGCCGGAGGCGCCGGTACCGCCGGTGCGGCGGGAACCTCCCGCACCCCCGGCGGCGCCCGCACCGCCGGTGCGCTTGGCGCCACCCAGCCCGGATGCGCCCGAACGCCCGGCGCCGGTACGGCCCGCACCCGCGCTCGCCGCACCTGCCGAGCGGCCGGATCCGCCGCCGGCCACACCGCCCGAACGCGTCGCCGCGCCCGCACCGCCCCGGGAACCCATGCCGGACTTCCCGCCGCCGCCGGACTTCCCGGCGCCGCCGGTCGTGCGGCCGCCCAGACGCCCCAGGGACCCCGCACCGCCGGTGCGGGCCCCCGGCATGCGCCCCGCGCCCGCCCGGCCGGGGCCGGCCCCGGCCGGGCGGGCGCCGCGGTGGCGCCAGCGCCGGTAGCCGTAGGCGGCCCCGCCCGCGGCCGAGGCCGCTCCGGCACCGGCCAGCCCCCACACCCCGGCCACCTGGTAGAGCCCGGCCGCGCCCACAGCCACGGTGCTCGCGCCCCCGGCCACCATCTGACCGGCCGGGATGCGCCGCTGGGGTGCGGCCTCCTGCCCCTGCCCGGTGGGACGGTCCGGGCCCGCCTCAGCCGGGGCCGGCGCCTGCTCGCGCGGCGCCGCCGGCGCCGCCTCGTCCTCGTCGGCCCCGGCGGGGGGCCGCTCCTGCTCGGTCTCGCTCATCGGGGCTCCTCACAGGCCCGGCAGGGCCAACTGGTCGGCGCACAGCGCGCACCGGTCGTGCGGGGCACTGCGGTGGCGCTTGGGCTGGCGGCACCGCTCCTCTTCGGGCGGGGTCACCTCGACCAGGTGGGCGTCGCGGTCGTCGGTGGCGTAGAGGTGGGCCGGGTGGTCCGTCCCGGACCAGCCGCACCCGCCGCACACCGCGCGGTACAGGTAGGCCTCGCCCTCGTCGGTGGCGCCGATCCGGCGCCGGACCACGGGCCGGTGGCGCGTCACTGGTCACCCCCCGTCTTGCGGGGCTTGGACACGGCGGGCCGGTACTTGCGCACCGTCTTGGGGTCCATGTCCAGCTCGCGGGCAGCGGTCTTGACCGGCGCCTCGGGATGGGCCATGTAGTAGCGCCACACCGTCGTCTGAGCGTCGTCGGAGCGGCGCCGGGCCGCCTCCTCCAACGCGGGCGGGGCGGTGTCCTCCCCCCGCGCGGGGGTCCCGTCGGGGCCCGGTTCGGTGCTGGCCGCACCGTCGTCCCCCGGGGGGACATCCGGCGCGTGGCCCGGCCCGCTCTGGCCGTCGGCCGGGGGATCGGCCAGGGCCAGCCCGCCGCCGTCCCCCGCCTCCACGGCGGGGTCGGCCTCCGGCTCGCTGGCGGTACGCAGGTAGTCCTCCGCGGCCGCCAGGCCCTGGTGCACCTCGCCCTCCAGCGCGTCCTCCGGGCGGCGGTCCTCCTCCGCGGGCCCGCCGCGGCCGGCCACCGACGCCAGGACCGTGCGCCACCCGCCCGCACCCGGGGCGGTGGTGGTGCGCTGGGCGTGGACGTCGGCGTCGGCGACGGCGCCCAGGATCTGCTGCATCACCAGCGCCAGCACCGCCGTTCCGGTCGGGAACAGCGCGGCCCCGAACCCGGAACCGACGATCGAGAGCACGATGCTGGTGGCCAAGGCGACCCACTCCAGCGCGGTCACCGCGGTGGGCATGACCCCGCCGGCACGGTGCAGCACCGAGCGGGCCACGATCCCCCCGGCGACCAGGGCGATCACCGCGGGCTCATAGCCCCACGCGGCCGCGGCGACGCTGGGCCCGATCAGCTCGACCAACCCCTGGTGGACCCCGGCGGTGGAGGCCGCACCCATGCCGACGATCCCGACCGCGCCGATGCCCACGACCCCGTGCTGCAGCCGCTCCAGGGAGGCGGCCCGGCGGGCGGGGGAGTCGGCCAGCTCGCGGCGGCGCATCAGCCGGTGGCCGCGGTCGTCCATGGCCGCGTCCCACTCCGTGCGGCGCTGAGCGCGCAACTCGGAGCGGTGGCGGGTGCGCAGCCGGTCGCGCTGGCGCCGCGCGGACAGCTTCGTGCGCCGCTGGCGCATCGCGGGGTTGGTCTCGGCGTCGTCCAGCAGGTCCAAGTCGGGGATGGAAGCGACACCCTTGGCGACGCGCACCTGCTCCTGCAGGCGCTCCACCAGCGCGTCATCGCTCGTGTCCTTGCGGGTCACCGGTCCACCTCCTCGGTCTCAGCGGCGCCGGCCGCGGAGAGGTCGGCCACCAGGTCATCGGTCAGATCAGCGAGGTTGGCCACGGCGACCTCGGCCCACGCCTGGGCCTCCTCGGCGCGCAGCCGGGCCGCCCGCTCGTGCTCCAGCTCGCCGCACAGCTGCGCGGCCACCTGCTCGGCGTCGACCGCGCGCTCCTGGGCGGCCTCCACATCGGCCGCATCGACCTCCACGTCGTCGGGCTCCAGGCCCAGCGCCCGCTCGATCTCGCCGTAGACGGCCAGGGCCACGCCCGCGACGACGAGCCAGGTCCACGCGGTGCGGTCCTGCAGCGCCAGGCCCGCGGGCACGGCCACCGCCAGCACCGCCGCGCACAGCACGCCGCGGGCGGCCTCGCGCCGGATGCCCTCCAGGTGTTGCAGCGGGTGCATCCGCATCAGGCCACCTCCGCCAGCTCGGAGCGGCCCGCGGTGGCCGCGGACGCGGTGCCGGCCAGAACGCCGCGCTGACACAGGCACCGGGCCAGCGAGCGAGCACGGGCGGGCATCTCCAGTGCGACCTCGACGAGGTCGGCGGCGATCTCAGCGGCCTGCTCAGCGGCGATGTCGCGGGCGGCGCCGATGCGGGTGACCGTGTCCTCCAGGTCCTCGCCCTCGCGGGGCGCGGGGTTCCACAGCGCGTCCTCGTCGGGCTCCTCGGCGGCGAGGACGTCGGGCTCGTCGACGGCGTAGGGGTTGGTGATGCCGGTGCGCGGGTCGTGGCCCGGTTCGCCGGTGGCGTCGGCCAGGTCGGCGAGGTCGGTGCCGGCCTCCTGGGCGATCTGGGCGAGAGCGACCAGGTCGGCGTGGGTGGCGGGAGCGCCGTAGAGGAGGTTCTTCAGCCGCTCGCGGTCGATGCTGGTCAGTAGGCTGTGAGACATCTGGGTCTGTCGTCCTCTCAAGGTGGTGGACCCGGTCCGCGGCCTCGGTGCGCTACCACCGGGGCCGCTTTTTTGATCTTGCCAACAGTCATCTTTGTACGTACTGTACGTACAAAGATGACTGTAAGCATGGGCATGTGAAAGAGTCAATACTGTTGGCTAGGAAGGCGGGGAAATGACTGATCAAACTCTGTGGGAGGGCGTCTACTCGGCCCTGCGACAGCAGATCGAGGCCGGGGGGCTGCCCCCCGGGGCCGACGTTCCCCGGGAGCTACGCCTGGCTGAGGAGCACGGGGTGAGCAGGCAGACCGTCCGTGCGGCCCTCACGAAGCTCCAGCAGGAGGGGCTCATCACGCGGGGGCGTGGAAGCCGCGGGCGCCAGGTGAGGGACCGGCGCCCGCTGTGGTGGAAGCTCAGCGAGTTCGAGCGTGGCTCACGTCGTGATGACGGCGAGAAGGGGCATGACGACTGGGCTGCGGGCGTGACTGATCAGGGACGCGAGCCTCGCCAGGTCGTCTCCGTCTCCATCGAGGCAGCCGTCCCCGAGATTTCCGCTGCTCTGGAGCTTTCGGACGGTTCCCTCGTGGTTCGTCGGCAACGCGTCCGATACGTCGATGGACTTCCCTTCCAGCTCTCCACCAGCTGGTTTCCTGAGGACATCGCCCGCGATACCCCGCTGATGGAGAAGCGGGACGTTGCGGTCGCCGGCGGAATCCTGCGCAGCATCGGCCATCCCCAGATATGGGGGCGGGATGTCATCACTGTCCGCATGCCTACACCGGCCGAAGCGAACCAGCTGGATCTCCCGATGGGAACTCCAGTCGGCCAACACAGCCGCACCGGATACGGCGAAGATGGAGCACCGGTGCGTCATATGATCACTGTTTTCCCAGGCGATAGGCATTGCCTGGTCTATGAGCTGGAGTTGTCGTGACCCTCCCAATCCGTGTCGCCGGACCCGAAGATCTCGATGCCCTCATCGGGCTGCGGATCGAATCGGAAACCTGGCTGCACGCCGCGGGGATCCAGCAGTGGACCAACCGCGAACGCGGCATCCGGAACCTCAGGGAGGGCGTAGATGCGGGTGTCACCTACGTCGTCGGCAACGACAGCGTTGTAGTGGCCACGCTGACGCTCAACGGCCCCGATCCTGACTTCTGGACGGCCGAAGACGATCCGGAGAGCGCGCTCTACCTCTACAAGCTCATGATCACCGGAACGCACCGGGGCACTGGGCTCGGCGACAAGCTCATGGACTGGGCATGCGCTCAGGCTGAGGAACGCGGCAAGCAGTGGCTCAGGCTCGACTGCTGGCGGGACAATCTGGCGCTCCAGGACTACTACCAGCGCCGCGGCTTCGACCATGTGCGGACCGTCGAAGTCGAAGGGCGGGGATCCGGTGCGCTGTTCCAGCGGCCAGCCGCACTCCGAACGGCGGATGCCGAGATGGCTTGCCTGGCTGACCAGTAGCCGTATTCAGCGCTACGGTCTCCTGACATGACGAAGGCCCGGCGGCAACCGGGCCTCGTCGAAAACTAGATGAGCTGGCTGACTAGGAACCACCTGCTCACCCGCTATATGAGCTTTGACGCCATCCTACCGGAAGCCGGTGGTGGCGTCGCGGGAGAGCCACGGGTTACAGGGTTCTGTGTTGGCAGCTCTAGAGAGCGATGCTACGTGAGCACCGAGAACACCAACTCCGCAGACGAGGGCATGACCCTCCGGGCCCCCGCCGCCGAGGGAGACGGCTACTACAAGGCCAAGGCGCTCCAGTGGGTCGATCTGTGCCCCCACATGGGCACCGCCGAGAAGACCCTGCTGCGGGTGCTGACGAACCTGACCACCAAAGAGAGCCCGACCCGCCGACTCGCGCCAGCCGAGCTGCGCCAGATGGTCTACTCCGGCCCCGTGGAAGTGGGCCAGGCCCCCAAGGTGATCTCCGCGAGTGGCCTGCTGCGACTGCTGCGCTCGCTGGCCGAGATGGGCCAGATCACCGCTACCGACGGGTCCCAGCTGCGGTTCAGCTCCGGAGATTCGGCGCAGCTGCGCGGGATCTCCATGGTCATCTGGCGCTACCCCCGCCACGAGTGCGGCTGCGCGCGCAACGCCTTCGACGCCCTCGCGATCACGAAGGGTGAGCTCCCCTACTTCGGCCCTGCCAGTTCCAACCTGGCGGCCCAATGGCCCGCCCGCCCTGCTGACCAGCCTGGTCAGGAAGTTAACCAGCCTGGTCAGGAAGTTAACCAGCCTGGTCAGGAAGTTAACCAGCCTGGTCAGGAAGTTAACCCGGATTCGCAGAGTGACCAGGAGAAACAGGACCCACCCTCTTCTTTCTCCTCTTCTTTCTCCTCTTCTTCCTCCGGCGCCGGTGTCACACCCGGCACACCCCAGGTCGATCCGAAGGAGGAGGAGGAGGAGTCGCCTAACGGCAGAAACAGCGGCGCCGACACCGCATCCGACCCGGTCGTGGACACGATCCGCTCGACCACCGGCGCCGACGCCGCCGAGGCCGACGCCGTGATCGACCGGCTCAGGGAGCGCGCCCGCAAGCGCGGCGCCGAGATCGGCTCGATCGCCCGCTACGTCGCCGGGTTCGACAAGCGGGACCTGACCGGCCACCTGCAGGCGGTGCGCCGTGAGCGTGCGACTCAGAGCCCCACAGGCGCATACGGGGGCGCCGCCTGCGCGCTGCACGACGAATCGGCGCCGTGCCGCGCCTGCCGCGTCGACTACACCACCGGCCAGCGCGACCACCTGCGAACGGAGCTGGACCGCGTCGGCGCCGGCGCCCGCCCCGACCTCGCCGAGCTGCTGGGCGAGGTCGCCCCGGCCTGAGACGACGCCGGGGGCGCGGCCCTACCCGCGCCCCCGGCCGACCCCCGCTCGAACCGGCGACCGAGGTCGCCGACCTGCACCGAACGGAGAACCCCAGTATGTCCGAGACCACGCTGGACACCCGCACCGTCCCGCACGACATGGACGCCGAGATGGCCGCCCTCGGCGGCATGCTGCTGACGCCGTCCGCCGCCGCCGACGTCGCCGAGCTGCTCAACGCCGCGGACTTCTACCGCCCCGCACATCAGACGATCTACCGCGCCGCCGCCGCGCTCATGGACCGCGGCGACCCGGTCGACGCGATCTCGGTCAACGCCGAGTTGGACAAGCTCGGCGAGATCAACCGCGTAGGGGGCGCCCCCTACCTGCACACCCTGGCCGCGTCCATCCCCACCGCCGCCAACGCCGCCTACTACGCCCGGATCGTGGCCGACAAGGCGCTGCTGCGCCGCCTGGTGGAGACCGGCACCCGCGTCGCCCAGATCGGCTACACGGGCGAGGGCGAAGCCGCCGCGCTGGTCGAAGACGCCCAAGCCGAGATGATGGCGATCACCTCCGGTGCCGAACCCGAAGAGGACGCGTTTTTCCGGTCGTTCATGCCGCAGGTGGTCGCCGGAATCGAGGACCGCGCCAACGCCGACACCAACCTGGTCGGCCTGCCCACCGGGTTGAACGACCTGGACGAGCTCACGCGCGGGTTCCGCCCCGGCCAGCTCATCACCGTGGGCGCCCGGCCCAGCCTCGGCAAGTCGACGCTGGCCCTGGACATGGTCCGCGCCGCATCCGTCAACGCCGAGGACCCTGCGCCGGCGGCGTTCTTCAGTTTGGAGATGGGCCGCAATGAACTGGGGGAGCGGCTGCTGTCGGCCCAGGCGCGGGTCGCGTTCACCCGCATCCAGGCCGGAACCGTCGATGACGCCGACTGGGCGCGCATGGCCGAGGCGATGCCCCGCATCAACGCCGCCCCGGTGGCCGTGCGCGACGACGTGAACGACCTGCGCATCATCCGCTCGGTGTGCCGCCGGATGAAGGCCACCACCGGGTTGCGGCTGGTGGTGGTCGACTATCTCCAGCTCGTGGAGACGGGCGAGCGCTCGGAGAACCGCCAGCAGGACGTGTCGGCCGTCTCGGGCGCCCTGAAGGCCATGGCCAAGGAACTGGGCGTGACCGTGATCGCGCTCTCCCAGCTCAACCGGGGACCGGAGAGCCGCGACGACAAGAAGCCCCGCATGTCCGAATTGCGTGAGAGCGGGTCGATCGAACAGGACAGCGACATGGTGATCCTGCTGCACCGAGACGATTTCTACGACCAGGAGTCGGTGCGTGCCGGGGAAGCCGACCTGTTCGTGGTCAAGCACCGCAACGGCCCCACCGCCACCCTCACCGCCGCGTTCCAGGGCCACTACGCCCGCTTCATGGACATGGCCCGCGGCTGACGAACGCATCAGAGGCCGGGTCTCCAGACGTACGAATCCCCACCTGTACGCCGTACAGGTGGGGATTCGTACGTCTAGTCAGGCGCCTTCGACGGTGGTGTCGTCGATCACCACCCGCGGCGCCGGCTCGTCGGGCCCGCGCGGGCCCGAGATTTCATCAAGGACGGGGGCGATCTCGTCGTAGACCCGCTTAGCCAGCACGGTCCCGTTGGCTCCGCAGCCGGAGGTCTCCATCCAGCCGCCGTAACCGCAGGTCTCGATGTTGTCGAGGTACTCGACCAGCTGGGCGCCGCTGAGCCGGTACTCCTTCAGGCCGCGATCGGCCAGCTTGCCGCCAGGACTCGTGCCCTTCACATCGCCGAGGTCGGAGTTGATGCCGCCCGGCATTGTCTCCTCCCACAGGTCCGATGTGATGACCAGCTCGAACACGGATACGCCGGAGGCCTTGTCCATCCGCTCGTCGTGGCCCTTGGGCGAATCGGCGTCGGCGCCGCACCCTGAGACCGCGATCAGCGCCGCTGCGAGCAGCACGGTCCCCTTGCGGCGGCGTAGTCGGCGACCGTCCGCCGTCGGCCACTGTGCCCCAGTCAGTCGCTGCACCATCGCTGTCATCGTCACCTGAACCTCCTCAGCGCATCGGCCGCCGCCCGCCGGCGGCGGCCCTCCCGCACGCTGCTCTCGGCCGCGGAAGCGGCACGCGGGTCGGCCGCGAGTGCGTAGTCGGCGGTCCTCCCCGCCGCCGCCGAGCGGTCGTGCACGCGTGCAGCTGGTGCACACCAATTCCGGGAGAAACCGCAGGTCGCGGGCTCGGGAAAGGCATCGTCCGTGCAGCGTTCGCGCAATTCCTCGCCAGGTCGAGGCCGTTGTCGAATACGCAGAACTATGCAGTGCGATGCTGACGGGCTGGGGTTATGACACTCGGGACGCGGGGACCGGCATAATGGTGTGGGAGCCTCCTCTAGCAGGAGAGACAGGGCGTTCCGGGAGTAGCGAGTTGGATACGGAGAGTGATCTATTGGGTTAGTGGTGGGTTATGGGAGTGAGTGGATTTCAGTGGTGGACAGCGGTAATCGGCGGCGTTCAGCGGACCCCGAATCCGCGATTCCGAGTTCCAGAAACTTCCAATTCCTCGGGGATCCGGGGACACGAACCGATCCGGGACGCATTCCGACGACGAACGGGAGACGGCATCACCGTGACCGAGCACGATCAGCAGCAGTGGTGGGACGCGCGCCAGACCGCGGCCTACCTCGGGCTGAGCACCGACACCCTGCGCCGCTACCGGCGCACCGGCATCGGCCCGCCCTGGAGCCGGACCGGGCCGCGCCTCGTCCGGTACCGCCCCGCGGGGGGTCCGGGCGTGGATGGAGCAGCGCCGACGCCTGCAGGAGGGCGCATGAGAACCCGGCGGCGGGACCGCCCGCCGGCCCGCAGGGCAAACGAAGGCCCCCGCGTGCGCCAACACGCAGGGGCCGCTACCACCAGACGACGCGCCAACGTCGCCACATCCAAACGGGGGTTGGGCTCAGTGTCGCACGGGGTGTGCGCCCCGCCGGTGCGGCGGGGGGCCGCGCGGTGAGCGGGCGCCTGGATCGCGTCGTGGACGCGCTGCACGACCACGGGAGCGCCGTGCACCAGGGGACCGGAGGCCACACCGCCCAGTGCCCGAGTCACGCCGACCGATCGCCCTCGCTGTCGCTGGGGGCGGGCCACAACGGCGGGGTGGTCCTGCACTGCCACGCCGGGTGTGGCCCCGAGGACGTGGTGGCTGCCCTCGGGCTGGACATGGCCGACCTGGCCCCCGAGGACACCGGCCACCACCCGCCGGCGCCGCGGGTGGTGGCCACCTACACCTACACCGACGAGCAGGAGCGCCCGCTCTATGAGGTGCGCCGGATCGAGCCGGGGGAGAACGGGCGGGCCAAGACCTTCCGGCCCTACCTGCCCGGCGCGCAGCTGCCCGGCCTGGGCAGGGTGCGCCACGTCCTGTACAACCTGCCGGCGGCCCACCGGGCCGCCGCGGCCGGGCAGCTCGTCTACGTGTGCGAGGGCGAGAAGGACTGCGACCGGCTCGCCGCTTTGGGGTACACGGCCACTTGCAACCTGGGCGGGGCGGGCAAGTGGCGTCCGGAGTACTCCGCGGACCTGGTCGATGCCCATGTGGTCGTGGTCGCCGACCGCGACGGCGGGGGGCTCAACCACGCCCGTCGGGTCGCCACCGCGCTCAGCGAGTACGCCGCCAGCGTCCGCAAGGTCCTACCGGCCGTGGAGCGCGAGCACGCCGACCTGTCCGACCACCTCAACGCCGGGCACGGCCTGGAGGCGCTGGTGCCTCTGGACGAGTCCGGCGCCGAAGCCGAGTCCGGCGACGACGAGTCCGGCGCCGACGGCGACGCGGACCTGCGCGCGTTGGCCGCGGCCTATGCGCCGCTGGACTGGCACGCGCTGTGGGAGCAGACCCCGGAAGAGGTGCCGTGGCTGTGCGAGCCGCTCATCGCCGCCGGGCGCCTGGTCGCGGTCTACTCCCCGGCGAAGGCCGGCAAGTCGCTGCTGCTGCTGGAGGTCGCCGCGGGGCTGGCCACCGGCCGGCCGGTGCTGGGCAACCCGGCGCGGTCCCCTCAGCGGGTGGTCTACGTCGACATCGAGAACTCCGGTGCCGACGTCCAGGAGCGCCTGCAGGCGATGGGCTACGGACCTGGCGACCTGGACAACCTCGTCTACTACTCCTTCCCGTCGCTGCCCGAACTGGACTCGCGTGAGGGCGGGCGCCACCTGCTGGCGCTGGCGGTCGCGCACGGCGCCGAGTTGGTGGTCATCGACACCGTCTCGCGGGTGATCGCGGGCAAGGAGAACGACTCCGACACCTTCCACGCGCTCTACCGCCATGCCTTGGCACCGCTGAAGGGCCGCGGGGTCGCGGTGATCCGGCTGGACCACTCCGGAAAGGACGCCGAGCAGGGCCAGCGCGGCTCCTCGGCCAAGGCCTCCGACGTGGATGCGGTGTGGATGCTGATCAAGCGCAGCGAGACCAGCATCCACCTCAAGCGTCAGGAGTCGCGTTCGGCACACGGGAGCGACCTGGTCCAGCTCACCCGCCGCGGCGAGCCGTTGCGGCACGAGGTGGTCGGCGGCCCGGAGCCGGTCAACGGCCGGGTGAGCGAGGTTGTGGCGACCCTGGACGAACTCGCCCTGCCCGACGCCGTCGGCCGGGATCGGGCGCGCAAGGCCCTCGCCGATTCCGGGCACAAGGTCGGCACCGGCGATCTCGCGGCCGCGATCAAAGCCCGCAAGGATCGCGGCGACCTGTCCGCGACGGCCTCGGGCGAGAACGGGGCCGGCACCGGTGCGGAACCTGTCCGCCCACCTGACCCGCGAATGGAGGAAACCCCAAGCCAGACCTGTCCTGGACAGGGCGCGGACACCCCGGACAGCACCCCTGCGGCTGACCTGTCCGCGCTGTCCCCCTCCCCCGGAGGGGACAGCGGGGCAGCCCGGGTGGACATCCCGGCCGACGGTCTCGTCGGTGCCGGGATGCCGGAGGACTGGGGGGAGTGGTCGGCATGAGCCATGTCGTCGTCCTGCTCGCCCGCGCCAAGGCCGCTGGGCTCACCCTGCGCGCGCTGGACGGGCGACTGCGCATCGCCGGCCCCAGACGCCACGGCGACCTCGGCCAGGCCCTCCTGGAGCGCAAGGAGACGGTGCTGGAGATCCTGCCGACCTACCTGGGGGAGCGCCCTGGCCTGGATTGGTGCCACGGCGGTGTGGGCGAGCTGGCGCCGTGCCTGTTGTGCGGGCGCCCCTCCCTGGTGCGCGACCCCTACGAGTACGTCCCTATGCACAAGCTCTGCGCGGACCCGGCGATCCGGTGGGGCGTGCTGCCCGGGCAGGAGGAGGTCAGCGACACCGCGGCCTGAGCACGCCGCACCCGCGGGGGAACCTCCCTCCCCGCGGGTGCTGGCCGACCGCCTTCAGAGTCGCGAGGGCGCCCCCCGGGGCCGCACACAAAAAGCGGCTGCCTTGCAACGTCGGGGTCGCCGGGGCGGACGCGCCGTGATCAGCGAAGGGCTTCCCCCGGCCGTGGAAACGCCGTCACCGGGGACACGTCGACCGGTCGACCCCCGGCCCGCGCGCGGGTGCGAGGTAGACGGCAGTAGCGGAGACCCCGACCCCGTGTGACGGTCACGCGTGACGTCACGCCCCCTGTCACGGCGTGACACCGGCGTGACGGCCGCCGGTTCGGACGTGCGAACCCCAAACGCGCGCGAGGGTGGTCGGCGGTTCTCGCGCGCGCAGCCGAAAAACACGCGCAGTGGTACCGCGGCCACGCCCGTGGGGGGTGCGCGGGTCACCTCACGGCGACGGCGAAGATCCAACACGCCCTCCCTCCGCACGGGGGTGCACTGCCCCCTCCCGGAGGACTCACGGAGCCCCTCACCGAAGCCGTAGTTACTCGCCGGTTTCAACGCCGGCGGTCAACCAGGGAACTCAACAGCGGGGGAGCGGCGGCCAACACCGGGCCGGACCAACGCGACTGGACCGACCTCGCCCCGCCCCCGCCGGCGGGCCACCGGACACGCGGCCCCGGGGGCGTCGCCCGGACAAAGGGTGTGTAGGAGATGGGGCGGTGGTGGAGAGATGTCGGCGGGTCGTTTCCGCCCGCGAAGCCGCGGCCGCCTGCGCCGATCCCGGCCGGGCCGGCGCCCGCGAGCGCACCACCCTTCGCACCGCCGGTGGAACCGCCCTTCGGACCACTGGCGGCACCGCCGCTGGTACCGCCGCACGAACCCGCCGGGCCTCGTATCGCGTAGCGATACCTGCGTGCTCCCGGACGTGGAAGTGCGTCAGTGACGCGCTCAGCGGCGGCCGGTGAGCGCGTCGAGTCCGCCCGGGTGGGCCGAGTCCAGAGCGTTCATGAGGGCGCGCATGCCCCGCCAGACGCGGTCATGATCATGGGATCGGATCCGCCCGTCGGCCACGGCGGCGGCAACGGCCTCCAGGTGTGCCTGGACCGCGCGGGCGCGCAGGTCGACTCCGGCACCGGCCGGTGCCGCGGGTTTGGGCGAACGCACCGGCGCGGAGCGGGTCCGCGTATGCACCCGAACGGTGTGGCGCTCGACCACCTCGCGGACGGGACCGTCCTCGGCCGAGCGGGCGCGGCCGGCGGCGGCGTCGGCGTCCCGGCGCTCCTGGGCGGTGCGCAGCTCGTAGGCCCGCTGGCGGCAGGAGCGTGAACAGTAGATCTGGTGGCGGGCGCGGGGCGTCAGGTGGATCTCCGCGCCGCACCAGGCGCACTCGCGCAGCACCGGCTGCTCGGTGGTGTGGTCGCGGCCGGCCGCGGGCGCCGCGGAGCGGCGGGGGGTGTCGTCGGTGTCCATGCCCGGCATGCTCCCACCGCGTCACTGACGCGCGATCCGGCACCCGGCAGAGCGTAGGTATCCCCTCGCGGGGATACGGCGGGGCCGCTGGCCGGAGTCATTGATAATGCCACGGTGTGATACGTCGTCACTTCGTCAGTGACGCGATCTGGCCGTGATCGCTGGGGATGCATCGGCGTGGGGGCTTGGGTCGGATCTGCGTGATCGGGGCGCATCGGTCGGTGGTGCTCGCCATGATGGCTCGCATGGATGAGCGCGAGATGGATGTGCGGTTGGTGGGCGGTCCGGCGGACTGGCGGGGGCGGACGGTGCGGATGCCGGTGCCCGCCGACCCGGAAGAGGTCGGCGCCTACCTGATCTCCGAGGACACCCCCGAGCGCCCCGCGGACGAGGACACCGACCCGCGGGCGGTCTATGAACCCGAGCCTGGCGGCGACCCGTGCGAGTGGCATTTCCGTGGGTGGATGCCGTCCTCCCCGTCCGATCCGCCACCGGGGTGGTATCTCGATCCGCCCGCAGGCGAGTCGGGCGGGGCCGCGCACGCGTGAGTTTTCCTCGCGCGGTCTCGTGACCTGCCCGGTTTTCCCACCCGTTTTCCCCACCGCTCCCCGGTCCAGTGGGGGGCCATTCGGGGGTCCAGCTGAGACTGGCCCCCGCCCCGGCGCTGACACCCCAGGACACCCCGCCGACACGGGGTCCAGTCGCGGCCCCGACTCGCCACGACAGTGGCGGTCGCGGCCGAATGACGGCGGCGGGTTGTCCACAGATCTGAGATCGACCTGGCGCTGCCGGGTGGACCGCCGCGATGCTGGTGGTGGCCGGCCTCGGTCGGACCTCGCCCCGACGGGGTGCACACATAAGTCGGCCCCCTGCCGTCCAGGCAGGGGGCCGCATTCGTGGGCGGATGCAGTCTCCGGCCGCCGCGTCACCTTTGTGGTGACGATCGGCTGGGGTGGCGTCCGACGCGGCTCTGGGGGTCGTGCCGAAGGCGCGTAGGGCCTTCCTGCGTGACGCAGTTCATGTCACAGATCCGGGGTCTGAGATCCACTATCGAGCAACCGGGGCGGATCGACCGCCCGGTTCCTCAATGGAGAGGAGACCCATGGATGTCCGTAAGAGCGGCGTGGATCCGGAAGGGCAGCAGGAGCAAACGATCCCGGTGGTGGTTCGTCTGCTCCGCGGCCTCATCGCTGTTGTGTGCGGCGTCGCTTCGCGATGGCGCGCAACGGCTGCGCTGAGGGGGGCTGACCAGGACGGGGTCAGCGCCTACAGGGCCGAGATGTCTGCCTGTCTTCGCCCGGCTTTTCCCGTGCGTATGTGCAGTTCACGGGGATTGCTCGGCGGTTCCGGAGTTCCAGCGGCCGTCATAGACGAGCCGCTACCCGCCGGACAAGCGGGGGGGTGCCGATGAGCCCACCCCGGCTCTTTCTCAAGGAAGGACATCCATGGCAGAGCACGATTCCACCCAGTACGCCCCTGCGCGGTCTAGGACGGAGTACACGACCGAGCAGCTGTTCAGCTCCGGGACCCAGGCGGCCGCCTACATGAGCATGCGCGGCGCGTCGACGGCCGATGCCGAGGATGCCGTGGCCTATGCCTACGGTGAGGCTCGCCGCTACGTGGCCGCCGGCAATTCCGTCCGCAGCCTCACGGGGCTGATGTGTCGGATCGCCTGGTGTTTCTACGCCAAGCAAGTGGACCGCCGCAAGAAGGACGTGCTCTGCGAGGACGTCGCTGAGACGGTGGGGGCGCCGGCGGACTACCGGGACGAGCCCGGCCACGACCTGGAGCTCCAGGAGGGCACCCGCCGGGTGCTGAAGGTCGTGGGCGGCCTGCCCGAGCATCAGCGGGAGGCGATGGTGCTGCGCGTGCTGTGCGACATGGACGACGCCGCGATCGCTCGGCAGCTCGATATCGGTCCGGGGGCGGTGCGCAAGCGCATCGAGCGCGCCCGCAGCGCTCTGAAGGCGATGGGGAAGGAGAGGATCACCGTCGCATTGGCCGTCAGCGACAACGACGTCGGCATGTACGGCTGCCAGTCCTCCGCGAGGAAGAAGAACATCCAGGAAGGAGGCGGGCCGTAGTGGACGAGAATACGCAGCCGGTCTCGGACAGCACGCTCGATCGCGTCTTTGCCGAGGCCGCCGCTGACCTGGAGCAGGCGTGGAAGCGCCGCTTGATCCGGCGGCTTCTGCGCGATGCTGACAGCGGAGACGACGACGAGCTCCGCTACCTTGCCGCCGCGTCGATGCGCCCGTGCCAGGAGCACGTCACCTGATCCGAGCCAGCCCAAGGGCGGTCGGCAGCGCTGCTGCCGACCGCCTCGCTTGTACTCCGCACCCGAGGGGCGGCGACCACGTCGATACGGGAAGAGCCATGCTTGATGTCTGCAGCACCCTCGTGCTGCTGCGTGCCGCAGTAGTGGGGCCCTGCCCTGCAGCTCGCCGACGGCGCCTCGTGGCCCCCGCGCTGCTGGCCGCGGGCGTTCGCCGCCGACGCCACCGGCCTACTGCTGGTGACGCCGATCCGATCACTCGTCGGAACCCCGGGACACCCGAGCCGCAGAAGCGGCTGCGCAGATCTGTCACGTGGTCCGCGGCCCTGAAGCCGCTGTCGTGACAGACCTGAGCTGGGCGCACCCGGGGACGGCCAGATTCCTCCCTCTGGCCGTCCCGCCATGCTCGGTCGGCTTCCCCGCGACGGAAGGCCGGCCTCTCGTTGAGCATCATCCGGTCGATGACATCCCAAAGCCCCGACTCCCAAACAAAACGGACAAACGGGGACTTCCCTTCGGGTTTGCTCGTTAAAGAGTAAAACACAATCACGCGCCATGCGGTGTCATAAGGACTCACGTTACAAAAATTATCTTTCCTCCACAGGCGCTTTAATGTTCACGAACCAGCAGGTCACAGCTTTATTCGGAGTCTATTGGATGCGGAGTGAATCGATCCGGCTCTGTCCTGTATGCCGGTATCAGTCGTCTCGCATAGGTTTTTAGTAGACCGCTCCGGGGGCCGCGACTATCCCCGGAGCGGAGCATTATCCGGTCACCCGACTGCGCCTTCCGCGGCCCCTCCGGCCGCGGGGTGCAGAAGGGCTCTGCTGACATCTCAAAGGAGAGATCATGGCTCTGTCCTGCGTCGAGCACCCTCCTCCGCCCCCGCCCGGGGACGGACCGTGGGTCCGCGTGATCGTCGTCGTGATCGTCGTGGGCTTCGCCGCCTACGCGATGCGCACCGGCCACGACGCGGCCGCTGCGGTGGCCGCAGCGGCCGCACTCGGCTACGCGGCCGCCACCGCCGCCCGGCGCCTGTTCGCCCGCTAACCCGCGCATGGGGGAGCACACCGACGACGGCCCCACGCCCATCAGCGACATCTTCGATCAGACCTATCCGCTCCCGGAGTACTCCCCCGAGGACCGGCTCAAGGCACTGATCTTCTACCTCCGCGCCCGCGCCGGCGCCGTTGAACCGGAACTGCGTCGTAGCGCCGCACTGCTGGGTACCCCCACGGCCGTGCTTGAGGCGCTGTTGGCTGGCGACATGCACACAATGCGCGCCGAGCTGGCCAACGAGGCTGATGGGTGGGGTGTGCTGTCCTCGCTGCTGGCCTACGGCGGTGGTCTGGGAGCCGAATACGAGGTCCTGGCCGTCGCGCTGCGCGAGTTCGAGGAGATAGCGATGGATCCGCTCCAGCGCCGCCGGCTGCCGATCAGCACCGGCATGCTGGAGCGCCGCGGCTACCAGCACAGCGGTGAGGTCGCCACCAGCGGCATCACCGCCGCCACCGATCCGCGGCGCGCGGGTACCCGTCAGGAGCTGCTGGAGGCACTGCACTGCCTGCACTTCCGGGCGGGGCACCCCTCCATGCGGGCGATGGAGACCAAGGCCTCCGCTATCCCGGAGGGCGCCGATACCGACAAGCACATCCCGCGGTCGCACAACACGCTCGGCAAGGTGCACAAGTCCCGCGAGCGGCTCCCGTTCCTGGCCTCCTTCCTGGCCTTCGTGCGCGGGTGCGGCGTCGCCGAACTCGCGGAACTGGCGGCCTGGGAGGACGCCTACATGCGCATCGAGATGCCCAAGCAGCGTGCCCGCGGCCGCGCTATACCCGACCAGAGCAAGGGGGAGGGAGGCTGGAACTCGCCCACCGGGCCGCAGTCGGTGCGGTGAGCGAGGTGTCCTCCGGGGAGGAGCCGCTCCCCGGAGGACACCTGCAGGACGCAGACTGATCCCCGCCCCGATTGAGAACGACCTATGGAGACGCCGATGGCTGCGACCGCCCCCTGCTACGCCGGTGGCCAGTGGAGTCAGATCCACGACTTCTTCGACGAAGCCTCGACCGATGACCGCGATCTGGAGGACGCGCTGAAAGCGGCCGGCTTCGCGCCGTGCCCGTGGTCGGTGATCGGCGACAAGCAAGCCCTGAGCGTGCCGCTGAGTCTCACGGTCTTCGCTCGCACCGACCTCACCTCCGACAAGCCGCATTTCCTGGTCCAGGCCGAAGGCGACAGCCACGGCCCCATCGCCAACGCCTTCGTGCAGACGCTGCCGGACCTGATGGAGCTGCTGTCCCGGTGGGCTCCGGCTGTGCAGTCCGCCGCTGTCACCGCGGCGGTGACGGGCCTCCACGAAGCCCAGCACCCTCCAAACAAAGGGGATACGGCTCTGACGAAGGCCCTGCGGCAGTTCCTGTCCTGACCTGTACGGGGTCCGAATTTTCGACCGCGGCTGAGGCTTTCTGCGTTCGGGTTGTCCACAGATCTGAGATCGACCTGGCGCTGCCGGGTGGACCGCCGCGATGCTGGTGGTGGCCGGCCTCGGTCGGACCTCGCCCCGACGGGGTGCACACATAAGACGGACCCGGCCATCCAGGCCGGGGCCGCACTCGTGGCCGTTCGTCACCTTTGCGGTGACGATCGGCTGGGGTGGCGTCCGGCGCGGCGGGCGTGGCGGCGGTGGGCGACCTGGCGGGCCACACCCATGGCCCGGCCCAGCTCCGCATAAGAGGCCCCGGCCTCGGTCGCAGCCGTCAGCGCCCGGTCCTCCATGGCCTCCAGGCCGGCGCGCAGCGCACCCAACAGCGCCACGGCCGCCAACCGGGTGGCGCGGTCGGCGTCCTCCTCGGCCAGGGCGCACAGGGCGGCCTGGCGCTCGCCGAGCACGGTCAGGGACCCGCGCCAGGCGGCGGCGGCCTCGGCGTCGACGCGGGCGGCGTAGCGGTCGGTGAGGTGTTCCAGCGGGGTCATGGCCAGCGGGTCCTCGGCGTCGGGCCCGGTGCCGCCGGTGTAGGGGTGCAGCAGCGCGGCCAGGCCGATTCTGCGCAGGTGTTCGGCCACGGCGCGGTCGTCGTCGGCGGCGTGGTCGGGCATGCGCGCGGCCAGCGCGTCGGCCAGGGCGCCGGTGCGCGCGTCCGGTGCCCGGTCGGGGTGGGCGGCCCCGGTTTCGCGGGGGCGGTGCTGGGCGGCCAGGACGGCGCCCAGGGCGGTGGCGCGCGGTGAGAAGCGGCGCTGCAGGCGCACGTGGCCGGTGGCCGGGCCCAGTGCCGCGGCCACGGTGTCGGGGGCGGGGCCGTCGGTGTAGGTCCACGCCCAGAGACCGGCGGTGCGGTCGTAGTCCAGGTCCACGGGCTCGGGTGCGGGCAGGCGGCACTGGTCGGCGGCGGCGGCCGCGGCGCGGCGGATCTGGCGTGCGTCCATGCTGTCACCATAGTGCTGACACGCGCTGGTGTCATCATTATGGTGACACGTGATCCTGCGCCGACCCGCCGCGGGCGCCACCCGCACCCGTCACCCCAAGGATGACGTGCTGTCCCTCGGTCGTCGGGCCGGACGCGGATGCGTGAGCGCGTTCAGGTCGGCTCGGTCTCGCCCGCACGGTGGTTGTCGCGTCGGTTGCGGCGGGCCTCGCGCATCGCGGCGCGCTGGGCCGGCTGGACGTAGACCTCGAACAGCGCCTCGTGGATGAGGTCGGCGACGTCGGCCACCTCATGGGCGGAGAACTCCAGTGCGTCGTGCAGGCTCCAGTTGCCCAGCAGCCGCGCTTCGTGCAGGTCGTCGACCACGCTGTCCTCGACCGTCCCCTGCTCCTTGAGGGCGTTGATCTGGGCCTTAAGGCCGCCCTTGGTCGCGCCGCGGTCGGCGCACAGCTTCTCCACGGTCGCGCGGTACATCGCCGCGGCGGCGCGCAGGGCGCCGGCGTGCTCGGCTTCGGAGCCCTCGGCGAACAGCGAGCGGATCTCCTCGGGCACGGCCGGATCCACCTCGCGGGGCGTGCGGCGGGGCCAGGCGAGCAACCGGTGGGAACGGCCAGCGGTCCGGTGCTCGAAGACGACCGCGGTCTCCTTGCAGACCGGGCACTGCCACACAGTCAGAAGGATCCCGTCCGGCGTGTGGAAGCCGCTGGTGGGGGCCGCCTCGTTGTAGGTCGGCCAGAGCTGCAGGTCTCCCCGCTGCTGGTGGCCACTACTGCGGCTCACCGGATTGCAGAGGTTGAACTGGACGTACTTGCCACATGCAGGGTTGGGGCACAGGCCGGCGTGGTCGTCGTGGCCGGGGAGATCTCCGGAGGGCCGTGGCGTGGTCATGGATCCGGGATACCGCACCCCGCCGACAGCGCCCGATGTGTCCAGTTCCTGGCTTCCGATAAGCGAATGTTATCGGAGGCCAGGAATCGTCTTCGGAACAGCGGTACACGAGGGGGACTACTGCTGCTGCTTCGCCTCCCGCGCCCGCCGCATCCAATCTCCGGCCTCATCGTTGCGCCCGTCCTCATACAGCAGCAAGCCGAGGTAGACCATCGCGCCGGTGTGGCCGGCCTCGGCGGCGCGGCGGTACCACTGCTCGGCCTCGCCGGTG
Source organism: Streptomonospora salina (assembly GCF_014204715.1). Taxonomy (NCBI): domain Bacteria; kingdom Bacillati; phylum Actinomycetota; class Actinomycetes; order Streptosporangiales; family Nocardiopsidaceae; genus Streptomonospora; species Streptomonospora salina. Next base: position 2,486 of record NZ_JACHLY010000003.1, on the reverse strand, counting down.
CGCCCGTCCACCTTCAGCAGCACGCCGAGGCTGTGCATCGCGCCGGTGTGGCCGGCCTCGGCGGCGCGGCGCCACCACTGCTCGGCCTCCCCGGTGCGCCCGCCCTCCTTCAGCAGCACGCCGAGGCTGAACATCGTGTTGGTGTGGTTGTTGTCGGCGACGCGGCGCCACCACTGCTCGGCCTCCCCGGTGCGCCCGCCCTCATACAGCAGCACGCCGAGGCTGAACATCGCCTCGGTGTCACCGGCCTCGGCGGCGCGGCGCCACCACTGCTCGGCCTCCCCGGTGCGCCCGTCCTCCTTCAGCAGCACGCCGAGGCTGTGCATCGCCTCGGTGTGGCCGGCCTCGGCGGCGCGGCGCCACCACTGCTCGGCCTCCCCGGTGCGCCCGTCCTCCTTCAGCAGCACGCCGAGGTTGTGCATCGCGCCGGTGTCACCGGCCTCGGCGGCGCGGCGCCACCACTGCTCGGCCTCCCCGGTGCGCCCGTCCTCCTTCAGCAGCACGCCGAGGCTGCGCATCGCCCTGATGTCCCCGGCCTCAACGGCCGTGCGCCAGGCGGTCTCGGCCACGGCGCGGCGTCCGGCGGTGTAGGCGGTGACGCCGACCGTGCGGCGGTCCTCCTCGCTCGCCTCCTCAAGCGCCGCCTCCCACACCGCCGCAGGCACCGGATCTTCGCGGGTGAGGTAGTCCAGCGCCCGCCAGCGCTCCTGGCTGTGGTCGGCGGGCACCAGCAGGCCAGCCACCTCGTGGCGCACCCGGGTGGCCCACCCCCACGCCTCATCGGCGGCCTCGGCCGCCGGGGGCGGGGGCGGCAGGTAAAGCTCGGCGACCTCCTCGATCCGGCCCCGGGCCAGCGACGCCGACAGGCCGGTGCGGGCCAGATCCACCGCCGCGGCCACCAGCGCATAGCCCCGGGGATGGCCGGCGGCAGGGCCATGGCGCCAAAGGTCTTCCAGCTGCGGGCCGCCGCCCACGTGGGCGGCCACCCCCACGGTCTCCTGTGCTGCGCCCTCGACCAGGCGCTCGTCGCCGCTGCGGGATGCGCGGTCGCGCTCTTCGGGGCTCCAGTCGGCCAGGACCAGGGCGGGCGTCCGGAGCACGGCATAGCCCACGGCCCGCCCGTCCGATTCGGTGGCGGGTTTGAGGTTCTGGAGCTGCTGCCAGCGGATGGTGGCGGCCACGATCGCCCCGGCCCGGCCCAGCTCCTCGATCAGGGGCGGCTCCAGGCGGGCGTGGGGCAGGCGGCGGTCGAGGTCGTCCAGCCACACCACCCAGCCGCGCCGGCCGCGCCACCGGTGTCGCTTGAGCCATGCGGGCAGGTGGGTGAGGTCGGCGTCCTCGGGCGGGACCACCAGGCGGCGCTTGGGCAGGCTGCGTGCAAGCGCGGCGGCCAGCGCGCGGCTCTTGCCCGCCATGGAGCCCCCGGAGACCAGCACCATCCCGCCGCGCCGGTCGGAGGCCACGGCCCCGAGACGCCGGTCGAGGTCGTCGTCGGCGTCGCGGGGCACATAGGGGGGTTGGCGGCTGCCGTCGGGGCCGGGGCGGGCAGAGTGCACCCCCAGCCGGGCCAGGTCGGCCCGGCTCGTGGGCGCGGCGTTGCTGACCCAGGCAGGCGTCGGGGTACGGCGACCGCGCAACTGATGGGCGCCCAGCACGATCGCCACCGCCAAAGACGCGACGGCGGCAACGGCCCCGACGGCCCCGGCGAGCCCGGGCAGGTCCTTGAACGGGCCGAGATCCCAGCTGCTCGCGGCCCACAGGCCCGCGCAGGTCGCGCTGACCGCCACAAGCACCCAGAACCCGAGCCACCGCATGCGCCGATTCTGCCGCCTCCGCCCCGCTTCCCGCACAAGCGGGCCATAGCGGGGCCGGTGCCGACGAGAAGACGAGAAGAAACGACGTACCGACAGTACGGCGCTACGTCACCCGGGCGACAGGACGCTTGATCACCTCGGACACCGACATCGTCATCAAGGACAACACGGGCGAGACCATCACCCAGACCTTCTCTGACGCTGCAGTGAGCCGGATTCGCGCAGATCACGGATTAGCCCCGGATAACCCGCTTGGCCCGGGATGGGCGAGTTGCCCCAGAGGCGGGGAACGAGGGCAGCGAAGGCGGCCGCTTCCCAGTAATCTGGGTTCCGCATCGCCTTCCTTCCTCCGCCGGTAGTCACCGCGCGGGGCTACCGCCCCGGGATGAAAGGAAGGTGATCACCGTGGTGAAGTCTCACGAAGACGACCGTCCGCCTCAGCGCGGGACGTCACTGCTCGGGCGAGTACTGCTCGCCTGCGGCGCCCGTGTCGTGTGGGAGGCCGTCAAGTGGCTGATCCAGTGGTGGGTGCAAAACGATGGCCCTAGCTGACGGACCGTATCCGTCCCGCTAGGGCCATCACCGAGGGGAGGCCTGCACCAGTCCTTGGCCAGGGAGTGTGCAGGTCTCCCATTATTTCGCCGCTGATCGCGTGAATCGATTCCCGCGCGG